>NZ_FNKY01000002.1 GCF_900103165.1 Nitrosospira multiformis
AAATAACGGGAGAGCCTTATGAGCGATACAACGCAAAAAGATACGACCAAACCAGTAGTGGCGGTATTTGGTGCCACTGGCCACACGGCCAGGTTTGTCATTGCAGAATTATTGCGCCGTGGGATGACTCCGATAGGCATCGCTCGTAATGCAGCAGCGTTCTCAGCGGCGAACTTTCCCCAAAGCGAAGTCTTTTGTCGTCAAGCAACCGTTGACGATGCAGTGTCGCTCGACCAACCTCGGCGGCGTCACTGCTAGGCAAGCCGAGGAGATGTCGCAGGCTTGGCGGCCCTGGCGCAGCTACGCTGTATTTCATATATGGAATATGAAAAGAAAAATATCTTCGGTGTAGCCTTGAAAAAATGATGAAAAAGAGCAGAGTCTAGGCTTCTCGGATTTTCCCGCCGCTGACGTAACTTGCTTTCCAAGATTTTTTAATGCATCCAGATAGTCTTGTTTATCCTATTGCGCACATGGCGAATTACGTGACCGCGAATCGATAAAGGAAGTGCGAGTCTATACCTCTTAAAGGCAAAATTCGTGTCTTGGTGGCAGTGCCGGCGCCAAGCTCACCGACAGAAACATTCCGGCCGAGCCGATCGCATATTTCATCGGCATGAGTCATCAGTATGGCCGCTTCTGTACGCGTCGGGTAATATTCAGGCAAACAGGTGATTTGCTCGAACAAAGCCGAACCTTGGGCATCATATAGCAGCTTGGGCGGCAAACTTTTGGGCATCCGTGAAAGGCCCTCCAAGACATCCCCGGCTATCGCCGTTGCCTGATGCAATTGTTCAACCGCGATCATGAGTCAGCCCCCACATGAAACCGTCCATCATGTGCCAACCTGATCCCCGAGAATTGCCAGCGCATGTGTGGCGGAAAATAGTTACGATAAGATTTGCGCATGTGCGACACGGGGGTAATACAAGATCCGCCACGTAACACCATCTGGTTGCACATGAACTTTCCGTTATACTCACCCTCTATACCTTCTGGAACACAATAACCCGGATAGGCTGAATAGGGACTTGCAGTCCACTCCCACGTATCTCCAAAAATCTGTTGCAGGCCCGCCTGCGTACCGGCCGGTCTGGGATGATAATTCTCATCTTCCAAAAAATTCCCAGATATACCGATCGAGTCAGCCGCCACCTCCCACTCGAACTCTGTCGGTAGCCGCGCACCCGCCCAGCGAGCGAATGCATCGGCTTCGTAAAAACTCACATGGCAGACTGGCTCGCTGAGGTTCAAGGGCAAGGTACCTCTGCAAGTGAATTGAGTCCATTCATCGCCAGCTTGTTCCCAGTAGAGCGGCGCGGTCCAGCTATGGGCACAAACATGGTCCCAGGCATCCGAAAGCCATAGCTCCGGTCGTGTATAGCCACCATCGGCCATGAACGTCAGATACTCTTTATTGGTAACGAGACGGGATGCCATGCTGAAAGGTTGTATATAAGTCAAGTGTCGCGGCAATTCGTTATCAAACGCAAAGCCGCCCATATCATGTCCAACCTCATAAACACCTTCGTTGAAACAATGCCATGTAAGTGAGGGTGCACCCCATTCCACACTCCGGATTTGGTTGGGCTGGTATCCAGGTCGCAACGGATTAGTCCAAAAAGCATGTTTGATGTCGGTAATGATGAGTTCCTGATGTTGTTGTTCATGATTCAGACCTAATTCGAGCAACTGTAAGATCCTGGGAGACGCATCATGATCCAAAAGATTGCGGATATCCTTATCAACATAGTTGCGATAAAGAAAGATTTGATCAAGTGTAGGACGCGAAAAAGTACTGCGGATGGTTCGATCAGGATGGTCTCCCAGCCGTTTATAGTACGAATTGAACAGGCCGGTGAATCGTGCATCGAACGGAATGTAATCTCGCATATACGGCTTTAGAATAAACGTCTCAAAGAACCAGGTCGTATGAGCGATATGCCATTTTGTCGGGCTGGCCTCAGGCATGGATTGAACCATCTGGTCATCTGGCGCGAGTGTTTCGACTAGCCTCAAAGTTTGATTACGCACTTTCCCGTATCGCTCCATCCACTTATGCGGTAGCGATAAGGACATGGATTGCATATTGGGGGCTGTGGTCATGGCAAACTTATCTCCTTACCTAATCAAAATCAACTGGGATTGTTCTTGCATGGATACTGGTAGTTTCTGATCGGAATTTTATGATCGGATTAGGCGAAGGCCTTATCCATAAGCCTGATAAATCGAACAGGCTACATTCCTAAAGCTTATATAAATATCACCATCCATTCTATACACTGACAAGCACAAGAATCATTTGTTCTAGCGGAAAGGAAACAAGCCCTTGCATTATAGCAGGCGAGTATATGCGAATATATAAGTGGGGAACCGAACAGAATTCCATGGATTTTTCTGCATATATTTATATCTTCGAAATTACATATAAACGAGGGCATATGACGATAGTAGGCCGGAAACTGATGGAAGATCGGGTAAGCGAAGCCTACTTAGGACTAAAAAAAGAATACTATCGCTTATTGTCGAACAAGCCTGAAACTGAGACAGAAAATCGTTGTGAAGCCAAACCGATAGCATTTGGGTCAATCAGAATGCGACGCCCATCAATGAAAACGGAAGTGGATAATGGGCAGAATTTATGGGGCGCATGATTACATGAAACAGCAATTTAAAATCAGGGTGTGTGCCATGAGAGAAGATTTCAGATTTTTATGGTGTGTTGAATTGGGGCAGGCTAACCTCTCCTTTATTATTGATAAAATACGTTATCGATAATTGCGCGAGCAAAATCTCAGTAAAATTCTTTCTATCATTTACCCTTGATAACCTATTTTATCGGGGGTAAATTTGACCTATATAAAGCTCGATTTTGCGGTGATACGCCCAAAGCCAGAGACTTAACTCATTTTTACAAGCAGGAGCAATCAGTTCGGACACTTGCTCGTCACACTTCTTTTCATAGAGTTTATATATGTGATAATGTCCTTTATCACATATAGAGAATATGGTAAAATGTTCACATGAACTCGCTTGCCACTCTACCTTCGACATTCGTATGTCCGACCCTGATCGCTGCTGCCGGCGATCGGGCAAGACTTCGCTTTCTGGAATTCTTCGCTTCGAATATCCGCAACCGGCACACGCGTCGCGCATATATCCGGGCGGTCACCGAATTTCTCGACTGGTGCGCGTTTGCGGCGGGCGTATCGTCCGTCGTCGATGTGGAGCCGCTGCACGTCGCCGCATGGATTGAAGGCAAAACTCACCAGCTGTCGGCGCCGAGCGTCAAACAGCATCTGGCGGCGATCCGTCATCTGTTCGATTGGCTGGTGACGGGGCAAATCGTGGCGGTCAATCCGGCTTCATCAGTGCGTGGTCCGTCGCATGTGGTAAAAACCGGAAAAACACCGATCCTGGATGCCACGGAAGCGCGTCACTTACTGGCCAGTATCGATGCGACCACTCACGCAGGACTGCGCGACCGGGCTTTGATTGCCCTGATGGTGTATTCCTTCGCTCGCATTGGCGCAGCTTTAGGAATGAAAGTCGAAGATGTATATACGCAAAACCGTCGCCTTTGGGTGCGGTTGCGCGAAAAAGGCGGCAAGCGCCATGAAATGCCCTGCCATCATAATCTGGAGGAATATCTTGCAGCCTATCTGGATAATGCCAACCTGCGCGACGATCCCAAAGGGCCATTATTCCGCACGATTGGGCGTGGTACGCGCAAACTTACCGGCACCTCACTGGTTCAAGCGAATGCCCATGCCATGATTCAGCGCCGCATGGCCACCGCCGGAATTGCAACGAAAGCCGGCAACCATAGTTTCCGGGCGACAGGCATTACGTCCTATCTCAAGAATGGCGGTTCCCTGGAAAAGGCTGCGGCCATGGCGAATCACTCCAGCACACGTACAACACAGCTTTATGACCGTCGGCATGAGGAAATGTCGCTGGATGAAGTGGAGAAAATCGGAATTTAGGTCACGCCAGCAATGCTCGTAATCCTAAATCCCTACCCCAAAAATTACGTGGCGGTTTTTGCAGCTATGTGCACACTAGCCCTTTTAGAGAAAATGTCGGACAGCAAGTTGTACCAAGTAAGAAGTCAACTCCACTGACCGCGCCGCTGTTCGATCATCACCGGCGTACCCTCGACGGACTGCTTACACTCGCGAAGGCACCAACGGCAGCGGTCTTATCTGGCTACGCCAGCCGCCCGGCCCGCCGAAGCCCAAGCATGTGCTGGCCCATTTGGAGCGGCTAATGAGGCATCCGTTACCATTCGGTCCTTCGTGCGGGTCAGACCGATGTAAACATCGTGCAGGGGAAGAGTCAAATGGAATGTTTCCGAGTCGACGAGAGTGGCTACACGGGGTTCGACCTTCTGAACGCCGAACAGCGCTTCCAGGGGGCCACGGCTGTCGCCATCAGCGACGAGGATGCCGCACGCCTGATCAAAGAGCACTTTCCAAAGCTGCAAGCCTCAGAGCTTAAGTACCGAGCGCTGGCGCGCCGATCCGGAAACCACCCTCGTCTGCTGAACCTGCAGCGGGACATCCTGACCAATTACAAGTGTGTAACTTACGTCTGTAACAAGCGCTACCTGCTGTTGCTGATGTTCTTGGATTATGCGGTAGAGCCGTTTTACTACGAGGGAGGAGTTAATTTCTACGAGAATGGGCAGAACTACGCGATGGCGTCGCTGATATACATCGTTGGTCCCAAACTATTGGGCAAGATGGCCTTCGATGGCCTGCAGGCTGCCTTTCAGCGGGCCGTCAAGGAAAAGAGTCCTGAAGCCCTTAACGATCTGGTCTCTGCGGCGCGCAAAACTAAGTGGCAAGAGCTACCGGAAGCACTGGGGCCATTGGCAAAATATGCTGCGCCGGAGTGCCTAGAGGCGATTGCAACGCCCGGCGTCAGTACCGATGCGGCCTTCGTGGTGTTGCAGTCACTGGTCAGCCGCATGGAAGAAATGGCCGCAGGGCCGTACCGTGTCGAGCACGATCAGTCCAAGAATCTGCTCACCTACCACGATCTAATGCGGCGCTACATCAACCATGAGGAGACCATCGAGTTCCGCCAATCCGAGATCGCACGCATCAAATTTCCACTCAAACTTGCGTCGGTGACACAGGTGGACTCAAAGACAAGTCCGGCAGTGCAATTAGCTGACGTGTTGATCGGCGCCGCTATCGAGGCGGCCAATACGCTGACGGGTCAGCGTATGGGAGAGTTGGATGCCGAAGCGGTGATGGCACTGTATGCCGACCACCAGTTCATCCATATGGTGCCGTCGATTGACTTCGCCGAGCAGCGGCGGTTCCGCCAAGGCACGCAGGCTGCGGAGATAATCGACTACTTCGGGACTCACTTTCATGGCTCGTCCAAAGGCTAGGCGATTCGTTGGGCGTGGCACTGAGCGGAGCCGGTAATGGTACCTTGGAGGGACGATGGAGGGAATAATGGACGGTGGAGTATGTCCAGCCAGATTGAATCAGGAGCAAATCAGTCATGCGGTCAGGATGATTACGGAAGAGCGGGAAACGGTATCTGGCATGGCCGGATTATTAAAAGTGGATCGCACCACCTTGCATCGAGCATTAAAGCGAAAATTAACGAAATCCTCGTGAATCAATTATCTTTTTATATAGCCACTATAATCAAACAGATCTATGTCAGCCCTCACTCGCAACGAGACACGTCGCCGCCTCCAGGCATTTGCCAAGCAATGGGAAAATACTACTCGCGAGCATGCGGATGCTAAGCTCTTTTGGGCACGGTTCTATGAATGTTTTGGCATTCGGCCAGAGTCGGCCACGATTTATGAAAAAGCGGTGCAAAAAATTGACGGTGCTACGGGATATATTGATAGCTTCATCCCCGGCAAGCTGATAGTTGAGCATAAAAGCCGGGGTAGGGATTTCACGAAAGCCTTTACACAGGCCAGTGACTATTACACCGGTCTCAAAGAATTAGAGCGACCACGCTACATTATAATTTCAGACTTCGCGAGATTTGAGCTAACTGATCTGAGAACGAACACCGTCCATACCTGCGGATTAGCAGAGCTCCCGCAACGAGCAGATTGGTTCTCCTTTTTAATAGAAGGTGATGAACGAGAAATTCTCGAAGAGTCTCCCATCAACCGTGAAGCGGCTTATCAAATATCAAAGCTCCACGAGGCACTGCTTAGGGTTAAGTTTAAAGGGAAAGACCTTGAAATCTTCCTCACGCGCCTGTTGTTTTGTCTGTTTGCTGATGACACAGGTATCTTTGGCGAAAACAATTTATTTCGGCGAATTGTAGAAGCTAGCCGTGAGGATGGTCGCGATCTGGGCGCAAGGCTCGCGGATTTGTTTCAAGTGCTCGATACTCCCCGCCTTGACAGGCAATCTAACCTCGACGAAGCATTAGCGGTATTTGAATACATAAACGGAAGCCTGTTTTCAAGAAACGGACGTATCCCTGCATTTGATTATGACCTGCGCCGTCAGCTCATAGCCTGTGTCGAGCTGGACTGGAGTGGCATTTCGCCAGCCATTTTTGGCTCAATGTTCCAGGGCGTATTGGAAGAACATGATCCTGATGCAGAGAATCGTAAGGGCACACGCCGCGAACTTGGTGCGCACTTTACCAGTGAGCGCAACATTTTGCGGGTAATCAACCCGCTATTCATGGATAGCTTACGGACTGACCTGGCGAATGCAAAGAGTAGTAAACCACGGCTGCAAGCTTTATATGACAAGCTACCTATGCTCACGTTCTTTGATCCCGCTTGTGGTTGCGGCAACTTTCTAGTAATTGCATTTCGTGAACTGCGTCGTTTGGAAAATGATGTGATTGAAGCGCTATGGACTAAGCAAAAAGGTTTGCTGGATGTTTCTACCTTATGTCGGGTAAAGGTAAGTCAGTTCTACGGTATCGAAATAGATGAGGCCGCCGCCCATATCGCACGGGTGGCCATGTGGATCACTGATCATCAGATGAACCTGGAAGCCGCCGAACGCTTCGGCACTACCCGCCCCACTGTACCGCTGATTGACAGTCCGACCATCGCTTGTGCTAACGCATTACGAATAGATTGGACGAGTATTCTCTCATCGGAGAAATGCAGCTACATCATGGGAAATCCCCCTTTTGTTGGTTATAGCTACCAATCCAAAGAGCAAAAAGGGGATCTGATGCTTATTTTTCATAAGATGCATGGCGCAGGCGTATTGGACTATGTAACCGCTTGGTACCTAAAGGCAATCCGGTATATCAAAGCAAATCCCAGTATCACCGTAGCCTTTGTATCAACCAACAGTATTTCGCAAGGTGAACAACCTGCCGTACTGTGGGCAGAATTACTAAAGTATGGGACACAGATGCATTTTGCCCATCGTACTTTTCGGTGGAGCAATGAAGGTAAAGGCGTTGCCGCTGTTCATTGCGTCATTATTGGTTTTGGTTTGCAAGAGGGCAAGCAAAAGCGCTTATTTGACTACTCCGACAGTATCAAGGGTGAGCCTGCTGAAACTATTGTTAAAAGAATTAACCCCTATTTGGTGGATGCACCTACTGTTTTGCTTGATAAACGCCGAGTACCTATATCTGCAGATATGCCGGAAATGATTAAAGGTAGTCAACCCACCGATGGTGGAAATCTCTTATTAAGCGCGGAAGAAGCAGCTCAGATTCACAATAATGATCCCATAGCAGCCAAGTACATTCGACCGTTTTTAGGAGCCGATGAATTCATTAATAATATTCCCCGTTTTTGTCTCTGGCTCAAAAACAGCACTGCCCAAGACCGCAATGACTCCCCTGAGTTGAGAAAGCGTATTAAGGCCGTGCAAGCCATGCGGCTGGCAAGCCCCAAGTTACCAACCCAAAAACTGGCGAGAGTAGCTTACCTATTTGGTGAAATACGACAAACAGATCAGCCTTATTTGTTAATTCCAAGCGTTTCGTCAGAGCATCGGGTCTATGTGCCGATCGGTTATTTTGAACCCGAAGTTATTGCTAGCAATCTTGTCTTCATGCTCCCGAATGCAATGCCATATCACTTCGGCATTTTATCGAGCAGCATGCATAATGCATGGATGCGTACTACATGTGGCCGGTTAAAAAGTGATTATCGGTATTCGAATACCATCGTCTATAACAATTATCCGTGGCCATTAAATTTAAACGACAAAGCAAAAATTAGAATCGAGAACGCAGCACAAGCTGTACTGGACGCACGTCAAGCAGAAGAATCTCGGAGTAAGGCAAACCATTCCAGAAGTTCGCTAGCGAGCATGTATGCCACCGGCGCCATGCCACAAGAGCTCGCGGACGCCCATCAAATTCTTGATAAGGCGGTGGATGCTGCCTATGGCTATAAAAGCGGAAAGGATGATGCTAGTCGAGTTGCGTATTTGTTTGAGCAATATCTGGAACTAACCAGTTTGCTACCGACCGAGCGACCCAAGAAGAGAATTAGAGCACATAGATAAATTTCATAGCTACAGAAAAAGGGTTGTGCATCCAGGGCAATAGTTAGGCTGATTGATTGTTCCAGAGCTTGCTGTGTTTACGCAGCTTCCAGTACGCGCATTTCGATGTGCAGGCCGGCGGCAGCAGCCATATTTACCAAGGCATCGAGGGCAAACAAGTTGATCTTGCCGCGCATCAGATCAGAGATACGTGGCTGCGTGACACCGAACAGCTTGGCGGCTTGGGCCTGGCTAATGTTAGCGCGGACCAAATGGTTTTTCAGGGCCAGCATCAGGGAAGAACGGAGTTTCATATTTTCCGCTTCTTCGGGAGTGTCCTCAATGGCATCCCATACACTGGCAAATCGTTTGTAGCTCATTGGACTAACTCCTTTACAAGATCACGGTAGCGCTTCTCGGCTAAATCGAGATCCGCTTTGCTGGTTTTAGGCGTCTTCTTCTGAAAGCAGTGCAGCACGTAAATGGTATCTGAGAACTTTGCGACGTAAAGAACCCGGAACGCACCAGATTCATCCCGGATGCGGATCTCTCGCACACCTTGGCCAATAGCGCTCATTGGCTTCCAGTGATCTGGATCGACGCCATGTTGTACCTGGTCGAGCTGAAACCCGGCCTCACGCCTAGCCGAGTCAGGAAAGGCGCGCAAGTCACCTAGGGCGCTGCCCCTGAACTCGATGGGTTTTGGTTCACTGGCTGACTTGGGATCATTCACGCTATAATATACAAAAATTTGTATATTATAGCAAGCAAAAATAAGAATTCTTCATCAGGTACCAGAAATACAGAATTCTATAAATCCATAAAACAGGGTTTATTTCTTGCCGCTATTTACTGCCGCCTTAAGCGTGGCACCCGCTTTGAATGCCGGCGCCTTGGACGCCTTGATCTTCAGTTCTTCGCCCGTCTTGGGATTGCGGCCAGTGCGCGCGGCACGCTTGCGGACCTCGAAAGTACCAAAGCCCACCAGAGAGAGCGAATCGCCTTTTTTTAGGGTATCCGAAATGATGTCGAGCAGCGCGCTAATGGCGCGGTCGGCATCAGCTTTGCTGGAGCCGGTCTTAGTTGCCAGTGCATCGATGAGTTCTTTTCTGTTCATGCTTGCCTCCCTTTGGTGATGGTTGATAGAACTGAAGCGATAGTCCTACTGTAACAGCATGATCCCCGCGGTCACAATTCCCGCCAGTCGCCTTTCGCCAACCCCGGGGTTACCTATAGACAATCAAAAGTGCTATCCAAGAGAAAAGCAATTTTTTAACCATGTGTCCAAAGCCCTGCAAAGCAGGGTTTGCCGGTAGGGGCCGGGGCGGTAGCCCTGCCGCTTCGCGGCACCCCGTATCCCGGCAAAGACATGGTTAAAACTAAGAAAACTATTGAAAATAGGCATTCAGGATTTAACGTGCCACAGTCACCTCATAGGTGGCAAATCGGGCATCCAGCCATTTCCCCCACTTGGCCGCCCTTCGCATCAGATCCACCCGATATGCTGCATTGAGATGCGGCGTATATGAATGGTAGTTTGACACTCTCGTCCACAGGTCGCCTTGGTCGTTGCGAATGTGCGTGCGGAGTCGCCAAGCGGCCAGGGTATAGGAATAACACCCTGCCTGGGCCACATGCGCCGGAGTGATGCCATACTTGGCCAGGTCGGATAGATAAGCCGTGTTAAATTGCATCGCCCCGATATCGTAGGTATTGTTCGAGTTCCGCACCCATTGCCCCGGCTTGCCGCCTTCCTTCTCTGCCACGGCAAGCAGGATATTCGCCGGCACCTCGTATTTCACAGCGGCTTCGATCGAGCAGACGATACGGTCTTGCATGTCCGGGGGCAAGTCCATCATGCAAGCAATCTACCCTTCATTTGCTATCGCGGAACGCGGCGGCTTCCGCTTCCGGATCGAGTTTTGTTTCCGCAGAATTGGCGAAAGCATTGCCTTTGAATTTAGGCTCCGGGGCATTGGCGCGGATGGCATCCGCGACTTTTCCGCCAGGGGTTTGTGCCACGCGCCCGCCTTGCGAGGCAACACTGGTTTTAACTGCCTCCTTCATACCGCGAGACAGATGGGAGGTCATTTCTCCGGCAAAACGCGCGCCCGTATCCATCATCTGACCCAGTCCTCCGCTTGAAGACTGCCTGCTCTGCCCCCCTCCCCCTCCACCGTCCGCAAACAGGCCCATACCGCCTTCCATGCTGCCATGCGCCGCATCGAAAGCGGCTTTGATCGCGGAAGCGCCGCCCGCCGCATGGGCGGCTGACGCCATCATCATCCCGGCCGCAACGCCCGTCGCGGCGGCAGCCGCGCCGACCGCGGCGCCCGCTCCCAGGTTGCCGATCCCCCCTGCCCCGCCGCCAACGATACTGGCCAGCATGGGGGGAATCTTGTTGACCAAGGTAAGCAGCACTACCGAGACCACCATCAGCACGCCCATTTCCTTCAGGTTGAGGCCGCCGCTCATTTGCGCATAATAATCGTCGAGAAACGTCTTGCCGATGCCCACCAGCAAGACCATGGCAAAGAGCGACACCGCAACCCCCAACACCGTCTTGTAGTAATTGATGGCGATGTCGGAAGTCCAGCGCGATCCTCCGAAGCCCAGGAAGAAGATGCCAGCGTAGGCCAGTATCCAGCCAGATATCAACAGAATGACCATATTGACGCTGATCAGCGCCAGAATGACTAGAATGACAGTGGCCATAATTATACCGGCCGCACTATGAACCGGCATCCGGATATTAGATTCGTCCATTGCCTTATAAAAGATCTCAAACCCGATATCTACGATACCTGACGGTGATGCCATGCCGCGCAGTCCGCTGGCTTCCGACCCTATCTGTTTGAGCGACGCGATGATGGAAGTGGCAAAAGCAGGCCCATTGATGAGCAGCCACCAGAAGAAGCCGGTGAAGACCGTGAAACGGATGAATTCAGCAAAGAATTCGCCTATGTCCGACCGCCGCAGCGCCATCAAGCCGAATGTCCACACCATGCTGATCGTCACCAGCAGCCAGAACAACCAGCTCGCGCGCTGGGTGATGACTGTCTGCCAGGCGGTTGCCGCTGCATAATAGCGTGAAAGAATATTATCCATCACGCCCGCACTTTCAAGCGCAGCATGGGTTTGGGTGGTAAAAAATATCAGTGCCAGAAGCAGCAAACAGGGCAATACTTCCCAATTCCTCATCCTCATGGCAATTACCACTCCTTCGGTTCACTTTTTTTGAATGTGCCTCGTGTAGCTTCTTCTGCGGAAGCAGCCTCTTTAGGACATTTTTTTGCCATTCCCTCGTATTCGGGCATGCCCCGATATCTCCAGATCTCACTACAGGGTATGTTCTCCGTGCAGCTGCTCAAAATGACTGCTACCAGAATCCATGTGCCGGCTGAATATTGAAGCTTCATGTTTTCTCCTTACCATTCCCGGGGTGTGCTTTTTTTGAAAGTACCGCTTGTGGCTTGCGCCGCTGCTGCCGCCTGCTGTGCTTCGATATCAGCCATCTTCGCCTGGCGCGTTGCTTCCGCATTCTGCTGCGCGATCAACAGCGCTCGGATCTGCATGAGCTGGGCCGCCTGGTTGCTGGCGAGCTGGTTGGCCGCCTGGATCGCGGCCATTTGCCCCGGTGCGTCCTGCGCGTTTTTCTGCAACGCTTCCAGCCGCTCCGCATCCGCCTTCAAGTCTAGTTGTTGCTGGTCGAGACTGCGGATCATGGCGTCATTCGCGAGCTTCTCACCGTCGGCGTTCAGGCGCCGATTGTTTTCGAGGATGGCGCGCTCCGATGGCGTGCAGCCGTTGGGGCCAAAGCAGGGGGAGCCCATGTAGTAAGAAGGGTTCTGGTAGCGGTACAGGTAGCCGTCCAGGCTCCCCGCCTGATAGCGGTAGTAGTTGACCGTGTTCATCATGCCCATCAGGCGCATGGTGGTCAACTGCGCCCGGTTCCAGACGTAGGCGGCGGGCGCCATGGTGTTTCTCAACATATTCTCGTACTGGAGCAATTGCAACTGGTATTGCTCGATCATCTTCATGGTCTGGTTCACCCCCTCGATCGCCGAGATCGTATTCTGCTTCATGTTGGCGACATCGAAGACCGGAACGCCCCCGGCCGAGACAGGCAGCGCGGAAGCGAGTACTGACAGCAGCGTCAACCTGACCGCGGTGGCATGGCAAAATCCGGGACGTGTTTTCATCCTATCCTCCAAGTTTGTAGTCGAATGCCTGGTAGGGCCGGGCAAATACCATATCCTTCGTCACGGTGACATTGAACCGGTATCCGGGCCGTATTTCAAGCGTCGGAGAGATATTGAGATTGCGCGAGATCATCTGCGTCATCACACGCCCGAGTTGCTGGCCCAGGGTCGCGCTCAGCACACTACTGGTGGTGGGCGCGCCGAAGGTACCGGCCACCTGGTTCTGGCTTTGACTTAAGGCCACACCCGCCGTGATGGCAGACATGAGGATGGCCGTGCCGAAAAGGCGCAAGTAGTGATTGTTTACCTGATCGGCGAACCCGGCGTAACCCGCCGAATTGGATCCCGGCATGGCGCCGATATCCATGGTCTTGCCATCGGGGAATACCAGGCGCTGCCATGCGACCAGCACGCTCGCCTGACCATAGGCGACGTCGCTGGAATACTCCCCTTCCAGCTTGGTCCCTTGCGGGATCAGGAGATACTTGCCGGTCGCGGTATCATAAACGTCCTGGCTCACCTGTCCAAATATCTTGCCAGGAAGCGAAGAGTTGATCCCGCTGATGAGGATCGCCGGTATGACAAAAGTGGTTTGCACCGCATAGGGGGACTTTGGCGCAATGGGCCTCGAATCCAGCTTCCAGCGGTCTCCTTCGCCTTTCCCGCTGAATTCGCTAATGTCGTTACGGGGCTTTTGTTCCCCATTCAACCCTCCCTCGTACGCGCCTTCATCGCCCGGATAGCCTCCCGCCCCGCCATACCCTGCAAGCCCGGATCTTTTCAACTGAGCCAGTCTTTGTTGATATGCCGCCGTGGGGTCGGCGCTGGCGTGCGCGGGCCGGGGCATCTCGGACGATTGTTGAGCGCGCGGCTGGGCCTGAGTTTGTATGGTCGTCTTGGCCCGCAGCGCTTCTTCGAATTGCTGCATCTTTATTTGGCGAATGCGCTGGGCTTCCGCCATTTCTGGCGCTTGCGGCGCGTTCCCGATGGTTGGCGGCATTGGGGGCAAGTCTGGGTTAATCAGATTATTATCATCCACCGGCATCGAGGCCGGGGCGATCATGCCGCCCTGATGCTCGCCCGCGATTTCCTTGGCGTAAAGGGCCGCGTTTCCGCTGGCCTTGACGGTTTCTTCCTCATGTCTGGTATTTGCCCGATCCATTGCAACCAGCATGACGATCAGAAAAAACACCAAGGCCGCTGCCCCAACAAGGTACATGGGCAGATTGTTAACGCGACGCACCCCCCATTTTTGCGGCAACTCATTCGGGGACGCGGCCGGGGACAAGGGATCGCTCATTTGTCCCCCCTATAGGTCCAGGCGCCGGCCGGAGCCGCCGCGCCGGGATTATGACTGTCCGTCAGGTAGGCGCGCGCAAGCACCGCGCCGCCGATTCTTATTGTGATGCGCGAAATCGATCCCGCGTGCGGGGGATCAAGCAGGTAACGCAACTCGATACCCGGCGCAGCCGCAACGGGCACGCTGCCCGGACCTGGAGTTCCCGATCCCGGCCGGAACTCATCGTTGAAAGAGAACGGGAATGCCCTGGGCTTCGCCTCGATGGTTTCCGACACCCCGAAGCCTTGGCCGCGCAGCTTGTCAGCCAGCAGCGGCCCAAAGGAGCCGGGAGTTGCCGAGACCACATTAAGCTGCGTCTTGGCCGGAGGAAACAGCCTTGCGATCTGCTTCACGGTATCGGCCGCGATACGTTCCTCGAATGCCGCGCTTTGCGCATCCTTGGGCTGCGGAAATCGCGGCGGAGCGGCGCACGCCGCCAGGAATACCGACAGGGAAACCAGATATATCCAGCGCATATTACCTCCCTCTCCTGATGGTGACCCGATCCTGACTGGACCCCACGCCCGCTGCCAGTATCGCCTTGTCGAAGAGGCTATCGACAATGTAGCGGTCGCCTTGCAGCCGGTAGTTCACCTGCACCGATTCCTCATCGGTGAAGAGTCCGCCGTCCTTCCGCACCACTAACAAGATGGGCGCCTCGGACTGATGCAAGGTAACGGGCATTTGGATGATGGTCTTGACGCCATCGTTGTATACCCGCAGCGGCTTCCAGCCGGAAGCCTGGCCTTCGATGCTGTAATTGAAATCGAGGTTGCCCAGGTACTCGCCCGTGCCAGGCAGTATCTGGCGGTTATAGGCGGCGTGCTCCTGCTTCTTGATCTCTTCCCATTTCGCCATCGCTTCATCCGGGTAAGTGAACGCCACGCGCGGCATGAACTCGGAACGGTGCGATCTCAGCCGCAGATGATAGGTGCGCCGGTCGGTGGTCACGATAAGGGAGGTTTCCAGTCCCGTATCCATGGGCTTGATGATGAGATGCTGTACCGCCAGGCTGCCGGAGCCGGTGACGGCCGGCTCCACCGTCCAGCGGGCGGTATCACCCAAGTGCAGGGAATTCACCTGTTCGCCCGGCTGCAGCTCCACGTCGCACACTTGCAACACGGCACAGATGATGCTCGGCTGAGCCGCCCCGAAAAGGAAGCGGATGGCTCCATCGGCTCCGGGCACCGGCTTAACCCCTTGCCCAGAGACGCCCGCTTTCCATTTCTTCGCCAAATCCAGCGAGGCGCGTTCCTGCGGCGTCAGCTTCAGTTCCGGGTTATTGAAATGCAGCGCGGCCGGCGAAGCAGGCTCCGGGTTAAGCGGCACAGCCGCGACCGGAACGGGCATCGACCTTGAAGCTGCCGGCATGGATCCGGCAGCCGGAGCGGGAGGAGGCGGCAGCAACAGCCCTTTTTGCGCGATATCCTCGTCCGGAACAGGGGGCAGGTTATTCGCGATCGCTACCGTCACCATGAGAATAGGCGACAAAAGCACCATCGCCACAAACAGCTTTTGCAACGGAATTTCAAGGGAAACGTTCATGGGGCACCTCTAAAGTTGTTTCGACCAAGCGAAATCGGATACGAAAATGCCAAGCGGATTGTTGCGCAATTGAGCTTCGTTGATATCGGGGGATGGCGCAATAACATGCACTGTCACCAGCGCACGCATGCGATAGGGCGCCTGCTTCACGATCCCTTGCCGGTCCCGCACGGTTTCCGTCCAGTCCACTTGCCAGGTATCGGGGGTTTGCGCGATGACGGAAACAATCTCGGTGCTCACCATTTCGCGTTCCGCGCGCTTGAAAGGGCTTGAATCGGGACGGCCATTCATGAATTCATTCATTTTCGTGGTTGCCACATCGTCAGGAGAAAGCATGGCATACACCGCGAAGATGGCCTTGCGCTGCAAGGCCACATCGGGGGATACCATGCGCGCCGACTGGATGAAGGCGGCTACCGCTGCATGGATCACGCGCTGGTCCACACCGCGGGCGCGATCCACCGGCGCCACCGCCAGCGTTTGGCCAAACTTGTCCACTTCGACCACATAAGGAATGAACTTGGACTGGCTGCCGATATAAATCATGCCGCCCACCCCGGCCAGCGCGATCAGGAGCGAAAGCAGGCCCAGCATTTGCCAGGTCTGGCGGGAAGCAGCCATGTCTCCCACATGCTCGTTCCAGGTTCGCCGCGCGGACAGATAGGGATTGGCCCCCTCCCCTTCCCTGCGTCCATCAGACATCTCAGCGCCGGTCGGGCGCTCGCCGCTCTCCGTTCGCGGTTTCCTCATGATCAGCGATTTCATCGCCCGAGCCATGCCCATGTTCATGCCGCTTCCTCCATGTTGTAGTCGGATAGATCGAGTTCCCGCATGGCCAGCCATGCCTGCACCCATTCATTTCCATGCTTCGCTTCAAGCGCTTTGATGTTCGCCACGGATTCCTTGTCGGTGCTGCCGATGAACGCCAATGCCAACGGCCCTAAGGCCATCTCGTACAGGCGCCGGCCCATTTCGGACACATAGTAGTATTGCCGCTTCTGCACCGCCGTCGCCAGAATCTCAATCTGCCTGTCGTTCAGGCCCATGCGCCGGTATAACGCAGCCGTGTCCTGGTCTTGGGCATACACGTTCGGCAGGAAGATCTTGGTCGCGGTGGATTCGACGATCACATCCAGGATGCCGGAATGCACCGCATCGGTCAGGCTTTGCGTTGCCATCAGCACCATGCAGTTTGCTTTGCGCAGCACCTTCAGCCACTCCCGGATCTTTTCCCGGAAGACCTTGTGGCCGAGCATGATCCACGCCTCGTCCAGCACGATCATGGCGGGCTGCCCCTTGAGCGACATTTCGATGCGGCGGAAGAGATACAGCAATACCGGCAACGCGTAACGGTCGCCCAGGTTCATTAATTCCTCGATCTCAAACACCGTGAAATCGGAGAGCGACAGTCCATCATCCTGTGCGTCCAGCAAGTAGCCCATGCTGCCTTCGACGGTGTAAACCTTGAGCGTTTCGCGCACCTTCGAATCCTGGATCAAGGTGAAGAACTCGGAGAGCGTTTTCGACCCAGACTTGTGCATGGAACCAATTGCCAGACCGATCTCGTTGCGCTGCGCGGGCGTGGTGACAAGACCGTTTAGCGCCAGGAGCGCATCAATCCATTCCATCGCCCACGCGCGGTCGCTTTGCGAACCGAGGAATTGCAGCGGGCAAAACGACAGGCCCGAATTCTGGCTGGTGTCGGCGGATACCGTGAAGTGCCTGGCCCCGGCCGCCTTTGCCAGGGGATAAAGCGACATGCCTTTATCGAAACAATAGAGCGTCATGCCCCGATAACGGCGCGCTTGAGCAATCACCGCGCCTAATAGCGTGGACTTGCCCGAACCAGTTGGGCCAAACACGAAAGTGTGTCCCACATCGCGGACATGTGTGTTCAGGCGGAACGGGGTCGCGCCTTGCGTCACGCAATACATCAATGCCGGCGAGTTGGGCGGGTACATGGGACAGGGGGCTTCATTCAGCCCGGTCCAGATGGTGGAAGTCGGCAGAAGATCCGCCAGATTCAAGGTATTCATGAGCGGGCGACGCACGTTCTCCACGCCATGACCCGGTAGGCTGCCAAGATAGGCATCAAGCGTGTTGATGGTCTCGATCCGCGCGGTGAATCCCAATGCGTTGACCGCTTTTTCCAGACGGCGCGCAAGCCCTTCCAGTTGAGTTCGGTCTTCCAGCATCAGCACGACCACGCTGGTGTAATAGCCTTGCGCCACGCGCCCGCTGTTGACTTCGGCCATGGCGGCCTCCGCATCGGCGACCATGGCCATTGCGTCTTGATCGATCACGCCGATATGCGTATTGAAAACCTGGTCAAAAAAACCGCGAACCTTCTGGCGCCACTTACGACGGTACTTTTCCAGGTGCGCCACCGCCTCATGCGGGTCCATGAAAATGAACCGGCTCGACCAACGGTACTCGCACGACAATTCGGCGAGCGCCGAGAGTATCCCCGGATAGGACTCGGAGGGGAAACCCTCAATCGCCACCACCTGCATGAATTTGCCCCCGATCCGGGGCACCACCCCGCCCCATAGTTCCTGGCCGCCCAGCAGTTGATCCAGATACATCGGATTGCGCGGCAACTGCACCAGATGGTCAAGGCCGGTTACGCAGAATTGCAACCAGCGCAGAAAATCGTCTTGCGTCGCGTCCACCCCATTCTCCGCCACGACCCGTTTCCCGCCCAAGCGCGCGAGCTTAACCGCTTCCGACAAGCGCGATTCGATGGAGAGGCAGTCGCGCTTGAATGACTCGATCAGGCCACGTGTCTGCGCCTTATGATCGGGGGGCGCCGTATCATCCTCGAACATCAGCTCAATGAACTTGCGTTGCACCAGCAGCGGCGGGAACCAAGTCAGCGTCAGCACAAAGTACCCCTCGTACATGGTTCCCAGGCTCTTGAACAACTGGCGCCGTTCCTCGTCGATTGCAGCCGTCACCGGATCGGGGAAATGCGAAAGCCCGCGCTCCGGGTAGTGCGGCGCCGGCCGCCTCACGGCATCGACATGGATCATCCACCCGGAACCCAGCTTGCTCAATGCCTGGTTGATGCGGTAGGACACAAGATTGCGCTGCTCCACACTGGCGCTGGCGTTGTCTTCGCCCCGATACATCCAGGCGGCCATGAAGGCGCCGCTTTTACAAACGATCACGCCATCATCCACCATCGCGGCGTAATTCAGGAGATCGGATAAGCCCGCATCGACCTCGCGGTGCTTCTTCAAGCGGCTTTCCTCGCCCACGGCGCGGATGCGCAGATACAGCACGGCAAGAAACAGGACGCCGACCATGGCAATCATCAGCGCGAGGAATCCAATCAGCGAAGAGGCGATCATCGGTATTGCCGCTCCTGGATGCGCCCGTTGCTGCGAAAGGGCGTGGCGCGCGGCGCGTAATACGCTTTGTAGCGCCGATGGCGCAGATAAACCGGGCGCATTTGCGGATCTGATTTTGCCATGAGGCGCAGCAGAAACAGGGCGGATACCCAAAGACCCGTGCCAATGATGGCTGCCCGCCATTCCTGGGCATTGAACACAAGAGAGAAGGCAATCAGCCCGGTCAGCATGACCAGTTCGCGGTCGCCCCCCATGAAAAGATTAGAGCGGTTGCCGACACGGCGGATCGGAACTTTACGCAATTCCATGGCCGCCCTCCTCCACTTCAGCTCCAGCCAAATGCGCCGGTTGCCCAGCCGACGTGATTTCCGCGCCGCGCCCAAAGAAATTGCTCATCATGTTTTGAGCCCCGACCAGAAATGCCAGAACCAGAACAATGAATATCAAGGTACGAAAAAATCCGCTCAAGTCTCCTCCCATCACCAATGCTCCGCCCGCCACCACGATCCCGATCATGGACAAGGAAAACGCCACGGGGCCGGTCACGGAATTTCGTAGATTCATCAGCCAACTCTCATAGGGAAGCGTGCCCCCGATCCCCTCCGAGGCATACGCCGGATGCGGGGCCATCAGGCAAAACCCAACGATCAAAATGGCAATTCCCATCCACGCGAATAATCTACCGTCGGATATGTTGCGAATTTTCATGGTTACTCCTTGAAAGGTTGGATTAAATAATGCCCGTCATCAAAGCCTGATAGCTCCAGAATTTCCTCAATCCGCCGATTGCCAAGGCCGCCGCTGGCGCGCGCGATATGCACTATCAATTGCACCGCCTCGCCTATCAGCGGTTCGATCGGCTTGGGAGAATCGGGATGCATGCTGATCAGCATGGCAAGGCGTGAGAGCCCGGCCCGCGCGTCGTTGGCGTGTAGAGTCGCCACTCCGCCCTGATGACCGGTGTTCCAGGCCATGAGCAAATCCAAGGCTTCCGGCCCCCTCACCTCTCCCACGATAATGCGGTCAGGTCGCATGCGCAGTGTGGTACGCAGCAGTTGCGTCATGCCGACTTCAGCAGAGGTGTGGTACTGGATGTAGTTGTCGGCTGTGCATTGGATCTCGCCGGTATCCTCGATGATTACCACCCGAGACAGGGGTTCCAGCGCCATGACGTGATTGAGGATGGCATTGACCAGAGTGGTCTTGCCTGAACCGGTGCCGCCCGATACTAGAATATTGGAACGCACCGCCACCGCAACACGGATACGTTCGCACTGTCCGGGCGTCATAATGCCCGCCTTCACATAGTCATCCAACGTGAACACGGCCACCGCCTTCTTGCGAATGGCGAAAACGGCTTCCGACACGACAGGCGGAATCTGGCCGGCAAAGCGCGATCCGTCGAGCGGGAATTCGCATTCGAGCGTCGGATTCTGGCTGGTCAGCTCCCGTCCATGCATCCCGGCCACATTGCGGATAATGCTTTGGGCAGTCGCCGCGCGCATCGTTCCAAAACAGCGCATGGGTTCTCCCAGCCGCTCCTGCCACAGCCTGCCATCGGCGTTCAGCATAATTTCCACCGTCTTGGGATCATGCAAGACCAACAGGAATTCATCCCCGAGATCACGCGCCAATTTCAACTTGGCCCGGTCGTTGATAAATATGGTGTCCTGCTGGTCCATCGAAAACTCCCGATCATTAATTAGATATAATGAATACTATACCTAACTTGCTACTTTGGCAAGATGTATTCGTGTTGATCATTTAATGCAACACGAGCCGCTACCTTAACGGAAAGAAATCGAGAGTAAAACTGTAAGATGTTACAGGTATCAGACTACTTTATTGTGTTTGCGGGGAGCAAACGGGCCGCGCAGCTTCTTGCGATTGGCCGCATCCCACTCTGTTGCCAAGTAGGCTTGATAATCGGTCAGCACTGCGGAAATGCGCTTATATCCAGGAGGAAGTGATTGAGGGGCTTTTCCGCCCGCGAGGTCATTGAGGGATCTGGTGTCGAGGTCAGTTGTATCGAGCAGGATGGGCAGCGACACATCCAGCGCGATGGAGATTGCCTCCATGGTGAGAATCGAAGGATTCCCCTGCCCTTTCGCAATGTCGGAGATAAACGCGGTCGAAATTCCAGCGCGTTCCGCCAGTTCCTTTTGTGTCATCTTGCGCTCATCAAGGATGCGAAGCACATTGGTAAAGAAAATATCTTTATAGATGAAATTTCGGGCCATATTCAAAACCTATTTTTGTAAAGCCGCTAAATCAATCCGCCTCCTTTAGAGACGGCAGTTAGCTTATGTCCCACCCCCATCAATGTCAACAAGCCAAGCATCAATCCATTAGCACTTGACGTGCACATATTTCTGTATTATCGTGAATCATTATTTATGGTAAGGTACAAATAATGATTATCGCAATACTGAACCAAAAGGGCGGCGTGGGCAAAACCACACTCAGCATCAATCTAGCCGCAAGCTTAGCGCGATCAGGCGCACGGGTACTATTGATCGACGCGGACCCGCAAGGCAGCTCGCTTGATTGGGCCGCAATGAGGCAGGAAACGCCCCTCTTTCCCATCGTGGGTTTGCCTCGACCCACAATCCACAAGGAGATTGCACAAATCGGCAAGGATTACGATCATATCGTGATAGACGGACCGCCGCGCGTAACTGAGCTGGCTCGGTCCGCCATCATGGCGGCGGATGTAATCCTGATACCCGTGCAACCCAGTCCCTACGATGTATGGGCTGCCGACGAAGTGGTAAAGCTGATCCAAGATGCGAAAATATATAAAGAAACCCTTATTTCATTTTTTGTAATAAATCGCAAAATAACAAATACAGCAATTGGACGCGATGTCGGAGAAGCCTTGGCTGCTTATCCGATTCCCATCCTAGATGCGGCCATTACCCAGCGCATCATATTCGCTGAATCAGCCGCTCAAGGAAAGGCTGTCTATGAGATTGACCAAACCAGTTTCGCCGCAAACGAGATCGAATCACTTAAGGACGCCTTACTGAAGGAGACCAATCCATGACCAAGAAAATCATTATGAATCCACGGCCCAGCAAACAGCCAGATCCAGCCACAGCCGATCAGTGGGTGGAAAATCGTGCACCGGATGTAAAGGAGCCTGTCAAACGGTTGACGCTAGACATTCCTGTAAGCCTGCATCGAACCATAAAAGCGCAGTGCGCGATGCGCGATACCAAAATGGTCGAAGAAATACTAGAATTATTAATAAAGAAATACGGAAATCCGCAATAAAGTATTTCTTTATATGTAATTAATTACTTGCAATGAAAGTAGGAGCGCATCATGGCTAAGACGGAACCTGGAAACCCACCCCTACCCAAGCCAGAATCAAAACTGGATATCGACTATCGAGCAGGCGCCGTACCCCTTTGGGTAAAGGAAGTCATCGAGACCCATTTAGCCATAGAAACAGAAGATGCAAAAAGCGCGGGCACGCTAGGCTACATGGCTCGGGCGCTGGTGATCGCCACCATGCCTTATAAGGATCCAAAGGCAGATGTATTCAAGCGGGAGAATGGCAATTTCCGTCTACGGATACTTGCCGGATACGAAGGTGGAATACCCTATGGAATTTATCCGCGGCTTTTACTCTCCTGGGTTTCAACCGAAGCTGTCAGGACTCAATCCCCCATCATCGAGCTCGGCGACTCGCTATCCGATTTCCTGCGGGACGTCCTGGACCTTTCAAGCAGCGGTGGCGCGCGTGGAACCAGCACGCGTGTGATAGAGCAGCTCAAGCGATTATTTGGCTCACTCATAACAGCCGAATATGTAGGTGGGATGCAGGAACGTGGGTTTTTGCTAAAAAATGTGCTCATTGCCGACGGCATCCAGATTCACGAGGACGATTTAACCCTGAAACCATCATCCACCAACGGCATTGACAAACCTCATGACCCCGCCCCATTGTGGACACCGCAAAAGCAGCATGAGGCGGGCAAATGGCGAAGCAAAGTCCAACTTTCCAATTCATTTTTCAATGAATGCATCGACCGGCCAGTCCCGATCGATCTGCGAGCCTACAAAACCTTGCGTGGATCTCCATTAGCCATGGACGTCTATACTTGGCTTACTTACCGCATGAGCTACACCGAACGTCGAACCAGGCCCATACCCTGGGAATCCCTTATGGGACAGTTTGGAAGCAATTACACCACGGACCGCGCCGTGCGTGATTTTCGCCGCGCATTCGAAAAAGCATTGAAAGCTGTTCAGGTTGTATACCCGCGTGCTAATGTCCAGACCGAGGATAGGGGATTGATACTCAACCCGTCGCCGCCACACATAATAAAGCAAACATCCCTGTTTTAATTACGCTGAAGAACTCCCATACTTTACGCTGAAGAACTCCCACTTCACTAAAGTATTTGGATAACCCTGTGGATATAAGAAATTATCCACGCTGAAGAACTCCCAATTGTATCAATCAAATAGGTAATTGATTAAAGACAATTATTTTCTCTTATCCCCAAAATCGGACGCTGAAGAACTCCCCAATCCACGCTGAAGAACTCCCAATTGTATCAATCAAATAGGTAATTGATTAAAGACAATTATTTTCTCTTATCCCCATAATTGGACGCTGAAGAACTCCCAATATACTTGCTGCATAATCCTAAAAAAACCAATGCCAGAGTGCATCTTGACCGTATTTATCATCTTCCCCCTGTATTTGCCTTTAGTCTTTATCCTCTATAAAACCTGTAGTTGACCAGTGATTATCCACAGATAGCTTATTTCAAGTAGCTACAATCTCTTTTTATAATCTTTTTCAACCCCAACCCCAGGTTACCTATAGACAAATCAAAAGTGTTATCCAAGAGAAAAGCGATTTTTTAACCATGTGTCCAAAGCCCTGCAAAGCAGGGTTTGCCGGTAGGGGCCGGGGCGGTAGCCCTGCCGCTTCGCGGCACCCCGTATCCCGGCAAAGACATGGTTAAAACTAAGAAAACTATTGAAAAATAAGTCTTTCTAGATAATTATCGCTGTCACAAACTCCACCAGCCGCCTTTTGCGGTGCGCTTCGCCTGTCATGGCCTGTGATCCGGAACCTTCGGAGGATTCCGGCGGCGACAATCATCAGATCCAGCCCATTCAAAAGATATTCAGCAGCACGGGATCACCCTGTTGCGTCATTCCCCATTCACTCCCCCAATCGTCTGCGAGGGGGGCTTGTGGGGGGATAACCAGACCGCAACAGGATAAGCCCGTCTGTTCCTTGCGCATTCACCCCACCTAATCCCAGACCTTGCCCGTGAAGGCAAGGGGCGCCGCCCCAGGGCGAGGCGAGAAGGTTCGAGCAAGAGGATCTGGTTTTCAGAGCTTCCAGCATTTTAACCAGTAGTGGAAAAATGCCATTTTAAGCCTTATTATTATATGTTATATTGTATTTGTAGTTCTTTATACATTTTTATATTTGATATTCTTATGGAGGTTGAAATGAGTTCTCTTAACAAAGTCTGTTTGATCGGCAACCTGGGCAATGATCCTGAGATGCGTTATACGGTGGATGGCGTGGCTATTACCAATCTCAGCATTGCCACAAGTGAAAAGTGGAAGGACAAGGATGGAAAAAAACAGGAAAAGACCGAATGGCATCGCATCGTTTTCTACAAGGGACTTGCCGAGGTAGCCGGTGAATACCTCAAGAAAGGCGCAATGATCTACCTTGAGGGCAAGCTGCGCACGCGGGAATGGGAAGACAAAGAGGGCATCAAACGATTCACTACGGAAATTACCGGCAATCTGCTGAAGATGCTGGATAAGAATCCTATCAAGCATCCGGTGGATGGAACGGCATTGGATGAAGATGAAGATCCGGATATCCCGTTCTGACGACTACCATATAGATTTATGTTAAGTTTTTCTTCAACAGCGCCCGCCGCAAGGCGGGCTTTAAAGAGTCTTAAAAATGAACATCACTGCAGCCAAACACGATCCTAAGCAAGTTGGCTTAAATGAAGGCAATCAGAAGATCAGAAAGATGATCTCGGTTTTGCTATCTTTGCTGGCGCGCGTCCTGTGGTTGTTCCTGGTCATGACTTGGCCTATTCTGCGCCGGGTGTTGGTGATCGACATCACTTTCCTCTTCTTGCGGATGTCCGTCAATATCGCGCGGCACGGCCCATATTTCGACTGGATCTTTTGGGGTCATTTTGTTCTATACGTTGCCTTGATCTGCATCATTATTCCCCATAAATCAAGATAAGAAGAGTGTAATGCAGCTAAACACTTAATATATTCCTTTTAATTTGCTAGACTTGCAGCAAATCAAAAGGATACAGGTTGAGGGATGATTAAATCGAGAGCAGGGAGCGTAAAGAAATCAGATCGTGTCCAAGCTTCCCCAGAAGCACATGCGCATCCAATTGATATTCCGCTGGATCTGATAGAGGAAGATCCCAACCAGCCTCGCACCGTCTTCGATCCGCAGCTGCTCAACGAGCTGGCCGATACCATTCGGCAGCGAGGGGTTAAAAACCCGATATCCGTGCACCATCATCCAGAAAAATCCGGCAGGTATGTCATCAACGACGGCGCGCGGCGCTACCGCGCCTCACATCTGGCCGGCAAGAAAACCATCAAGGCATTTATCGACGTTGACTTCACCAAGATTGACCAGATCATCGTAAATGCCCATCAAGCGGGTTTTACACCGAGAGAATGGGCAATCCTCATCGAGCAGGAGGAAAAAAAGGGCAAGTCCAGACGGCAGATCGCGCGCGAGCTGGGCATGTCCGCGCCCCATATCACCAGCCATGCCGCGTTGTTGCGCTTGCCAGATTGCATTGCAGACGCTTTCAACTCCGGGCGGTGCCAGGATGTGACTGCCGTGAACCATCTCGTCGTCGTTTGGCGGCAATATCCAGATGACGTGGAGTTCTGGCTGGAAGATCCGACCGTCGAAATCACGCGGGCATCCATCGCGCGACTACGCGCGTTCCTGGACAGCCGCGACCAGTCCGAACAACCGGTCGGGCCAGCCGCCGTGGCAAAGGAACGCAAAACGCGCATACCCAGTCCATTGAGGCTGCACAAGCCGATAGTCAGAATTCGATACGAAGGAGAGCCCGCACAATTGCTGTTCAACCGCCGGCCCTCACAGCCCGGCTATGCGTGGATTAGAAGCGAGAACGGCAATGAAAGGGAAGGCGCCATCGAAAAAATGCAGCTTACAGAGCTGAGCGAAGGCAAATAAAAGCAGAAGATGAAGGGCAACTAATGTCCCAGGACACGGCACCGAAAAAACAGCGCATTCTCGTCATGAACGGACAACGTTTGATCCAAACCGATGAGGATGGAAAGTGGGTCACGCAAAAGGTTGGAAAGGCGGGAAGCCTCAAGCCTGGCATTTATGCTGCCTACATGGCAACGGATGCGGACAAGGCGCTGCAACATACCGGAATCGTGTTTCACATAGACGAACGCTATGTATACCTGCAAGAGCCGCATGGGAACACGCGGCATCCGCTGAAAGCGTTCGATGCGGTCCCGGAAAACGGCAAGACGATTTGTATCACGTATGAAGCGGGCAGGGCGCTGACCACGGCGGTGGTGTTGAGCCCCACGCACAAGCTGACTCGCTGATTTCGTGCAGCCACAAGCTAGCTTACCCAAAGCACGGTGGCGGCTGCGACCAAGGACAGCATGGATATAATGGCACTGAGTCCCGCATAGCGCCGCCAATGCAGGAAATCCGTCATCAACTTATGGTTTGCCGCTTCGCCCTCCAATTTGAATTCTTGGAAAAGCCGTTGTGCTTCCTGCCGCAAGGCCAGCTTCGCGGCCACGGTGGATTCACGTATGGTTGCATCCAGACGGTTTGCGGACTGGTCCTGAAGTTGTGTCGACAAGGTTTTCATGGCGGTTAAATACTCTTCAAGCAAGTTATGTTGAATGCCCATACTTGCCTCCATCACCTGCCGATTGATGGTGTATATCATCAGTATAGGATCGTCGCGATCCAGGATAATGCCATGCCTGGCCATGACCTCCTGGATGATTTTATCTATGCTAGTCATGCAAGTTCAGCCGCGGTGTCGCACTGTGTATAAAGCCGATCACGCACGATCTTTAGACGCTGGCGAGTCATGATCGGCAGCGATGCAAGCTGCAGCGACTCATCGAAGGTGCGCCGCGCTTGCAGCATGTCCGACAAGTCGCGGCCATACGTTTCCTGCTTCAGTAGCGGAATTTCAACAATGGCGGCTACCTGCTTGCGATGATCCTTGCAGGCTTTCATATCCTGGAATTGCTTGCCCTCATGCTCGATCGGTCCCCAGTAGGGGTTGAGCCAAACGACAAATACCGCATCCTCAGGAAACTGCGCGGCCATCTGCGAAAAACCGCTCACGGTATCACGCAGGGCCTGGCCTCCGGTGACGACGGTATGCACCATCATTTGGTGGCCCATTTCCTTCAGTAACGCCGGTACCTGATTGGAAATGAGATAGTGCGATAGCGGTACGAAAGAGCTGGCGCCGTTGTCGATGATGACATCAACCTCGGCCGGCGCGAGCAATTCCACCAGCGCATCGAAATTGCGCGGGTTGATCTCGTCGCCTTCCATGATTTGAAGGCGCTGGACTTCGAGCGCCTTATAGCCATGAAAGGTGGCATTGACCGGGTCGGTATCGACGCACAGGGGTTTTTGCCCCCTGGCCGCCTTGTACTGAGCGAGCACGGAGGCAATGAAAGATTTGCCCACGCCGCCCTTGCCTTGCAAAACCGTGTGTATTTTAGCCATCAAAGTATATCCTCATCGTTAGGGGTGGAAGAAAAAGTAAAGCCATCCGACCTGGATGCCGCGGCTGGATGGCCCGTGGCGATTGCCTTGGCGGGCGAAGCCAGCAGGCTCATTGCCTGCTTGTGGCTCCTGCCCGCGTTTTTGAGAACCAGGCGCTTAACCTGGTTGCAGAAAGTGTTGTAGCTTGCCGCGATCTTCTGTTCTGCATGCAGCGTCTCCCAAATCTGGTACACCGACCACCCATCGTTCAACGCTTGCTGAATTTCTTCACGTTGCGCCAGGAATGCAGCGAGATTGCGCGCGTTCCGGCTGGATACTTTGTCCTTGACTCGAAGCGAAATGCGGAATGAAAGGTCTTTTTGCATAATTCATATTAGATTAATCGAACATTTATTAATAATATACACTTATTTTGTGGTTGCACAACCCATCTTTTTTTGGTAACTTGGATTCAGCAGCGAAATAAAGCGGGAAAAATAATTCCCAGTGAAAAACGTTATTGCGAAGAGACAGGGCAAGATATGTGAAGTGGGCCTACCCGCAAGCGGGTATTCCACACTTCACTCCCGCCTTATTCGCACGATGTGCTCAACGGGGATCTTGCCCTGCGGGGCAACCATAATGGACGGCTGCCGCCGTCAAGGAAAAGGAAATGGATACCGACCGCGCGCCGACCAGGAAGGGCAGCACACCCATCAAGGTGTACTGCCTTCCAGCCGAAAAGGACCAGATCAGCCGGAACGCGCAGGCTGCCGGGCTGAGCGCGTCGATGTTTCTGCTGCACGTGGGCGCTGGCTACGAGGTGCGAACCATCCTCGACTACCAGCGCATCGACGACCTGGCCAGGATCAATGGCGACCTGGGACGGCTGGGCGGGCTCCTGAAGCTGTGGCTTACCAACGACGAGCGGCTGCGCCAAATGAAAGCCACTGAGCTGCGCGCCGTCTTGAACAAGATTGAGGCCAACCAGGAAGCCATGCGCGCTATCATGCGCGCCGTGCTCCGGCGCGAGCCGGGCAGGGGAAGGGAGGAGGCGTGATCGCCAAGCACATTCCAATGCGCGCGGCACGGCGCAGCAGCTTCCGGGATCTCGTGGCCTACATTACGCAGACGAAGGACAAGGCCGTGCGGGTGGGCGCGGTGCGGGTGTCGAATTGCCATCAAGAGGACGCCGGCGATGCGGTCAATGAAGTGTTGGCGGTGCAGCTCCAGAACCGGCGCGCATGCAGCGACAAAACCTATCACCTGCTCATCTCTTTCGATGCGGGCGACCATCCGTCGCCGGAGGGGTTGCGCGACATCGAAAGCAAACTGGCGGACGCCTTGGGGTTCGCGGGCCACCAGCGGGTGAGTGCCGTGCACACCGATACCGACAATCTGCACATTCATGTGGCGATCAATAAAATCCACCCGAAGGCGCTCACCATCCACAACCCGTACTGCGACTATAAAACCTTGGGCGAAGTCTGCCAGCGCCTGGAACAGGCCCACGGGCTGGCGCCCACCAATCATAAGACAATTGCGCGGGGCGCGCGCAACGCCGCCCTGGACATGGAACATACGGCAGGGGTGGAAAGCCTGTTGGGATGGGTCAGGCGCGAGTGCCTTGACGATTTAAGGGCGGCCCAAAGCTGGCAGTCATTGCACCAGGCGTTGGGCAAATCCGGCCTTGCGCTGCGGGCGCAGGGCAACGGATTCATCATTACCGACCAGGAGGGCAGGGCAGTCAAGGCAAGCTCCATTGCGCGCGACTTGTCCAAAACCCAGCTAGTAAAGCGGCTGGGCGCGTTCGAGCCCGGCCGCCCAGCACAGATCCAGTCTGCCCGCTCCTATCGGATGCGGCCCGTATTGCCCCAACCGGGGAGTACCGTGACGGATGATCTCTACCAAAGCTATCGGGCCGAGCAGAGCGAGAACCGGCAGGCACGGGTCAAGATTCGCCGCGCGCTGCGCCAACAAAAGCAGGATCAGCTCTCGGCGGCAAAGAAGAAAGCCCGGATCAGGCGCGGCATCATCCGGGAACTGAATTGCGACAGCCTCTCCCGGCGCGCGCTCTATTACCAAGCGGGCGCAGCGTTGCGGGCAGAATTGCAGGACATTTACGGCCAGCACCAGTCGCAGCGCGAACATCAGCTTGCGCAGTCCAAGCCCCAGGCATGGTTCGACTGGCTGGCCGACCGGGCGGCGGCGCACGATGCGGCGGCACTGCAAGCCTTGCGCCTCCGCAGCCAAAAGGCGGCACGGCGCGCGGACAGCCTCATGGGGACTATCCAAGCGGGCAGGGGAGGCGAAAAGGCAGACGGAATGCAGGTTGATAGCGTCACCCACCAGGGCACGATCATCTACATCAAGAAAGCATCCGCCATCCGCGACAGCGGTCACCGCCTGGAAGTATCGGAGGACATCACCCAGGATGCTTTGGAAATCGCAATAAGCATGGCGCTGCGGCGTTTCGGGCGGAACATCACCATCGAGGGCGACAGCGCCTTCAGGGATCGCGTACTGCATACCGCCAGCGCCTTGAAACTGGATATCGCCTTTACCGACCGTACGGCGAAACAGGCGCGCACGGACGTTTTACAGGAAAAACCGGTGCTGCCGCCTCAGGCCGAGACTGAACCTGTCAAACTGCATAGGCACTCCGCTAGCCATGTAGCGCCACCGCGCCAGGACAATCCCGGAGAAGCCGCCGCGCGGCGCTACATCGCGGAACGCGAAGCGAAGCGGCAACTCATCGCCGGCATCCCGAAGCACGTCCTTGGCAATCCCAGCCTGCTTGCGGAGATCCGCTACGCGGGCTGGCGAAAGGTGGATGGGCAATTTCTGCTGCTGGCAGCCACCCGCATGGACGAAGTGGCGGTGATTCCGGTTGACGCCACCACGGTCGCGCGGGCCGCGGGGACGCGGCTGGGCGCGGCAATTCACCTGGACGGCAAATGCCTGAATGAATCCAGGGGATTAAAATTGTGAACCCCGGCCCGAACAATGCCATCGGTCCGCAAGTGCGCGGAGAGAGCGGAAACCGCCCGCTCTTGATGCTTGCGCTGTTCCTGCTGGTGCTGGTCGTGAGCCTAGCCGCCGCGACACAGTATCTCGCCCATGCTCTTCAATACCATGCGGCATTGGGCGCCAACGTGAGCCATCTCTACGCCCCCTGGAAGATTCTGGAATGGGCAAGGCAATGGCCGGGCCGCTATTCCGACCAGTTCAGCATGGCAGGCAGCATAGGGCTCATGACCGCAGCATTTGGCCTGATCCTGCTCATGGGCTACAAAAAACACTTGGCACAGTCCAGTAGCGTGAGTTCCCGCTTACACGGGTCGGCGCGCTGGGCAGACAAGAAGGACATCCTGGCTGCTGGCCTGCTGCCACGCAACGCTTCGTGGCTGGACAGGTTGAAGGGGAAAAGCAGGGAAGAGCAGCGTGCATCGGTATACGTGGGCGCCTGGCTGGACAAGCACGGGCGGCAACACTACCTGCGCCACAACGGCCCGGAACACGTGCTGTGCTACGCGCCGACGCGCTCTGGCAAGGGCGTGGGGCTGATCGTGCCCACTTTGCTGTCGTGGCCCGAGAGCGCCGTCATTACAGACCTGAAAGGGGAGCTATGGGAATTGACCGCCGGATGGCGCAAGCTCCATGCCCGCAACCGAGTATTGCGCTTCGAGCCCGCATCAGTCGGCGGCGGCGCACACTGGAATCCGCTAGACGAAATTCGCATCGCCAGCGAACAGGCGGTAGGTGACGTGCAGAATCTCGCCACCCTGATCGTCGATCCGGACGGGCGGGGATTGGAAACCCACTGGCAGAAATCGGCGCAATCGCTGCTGGTGGGGCTCGTCCTGCACGCGCTTCACCAAGCGCTACACGATGGCAAGCCTACGCCCGCCATTGCTGATATCGACGCAATGCTGTCCGACCCCGACCGCGAAATTGGGGAATTATGGATGCAGATGTTCGCTGCGCCGATCCCGGACGGCACGCATCAGCGCATCGTTGCCGCCACTGCGCGCGACATGATGGACCGGCCCAAGGAGGAAGCTGGCTCGGTACTGTCCACCGCCAAATCCTATCTGTCGCTCTACCGCGACCCGGTGGTGCGGGACAATACCGCGGATTCGCATTTTCGGATAGCAGACCTGATGCACCACGACAATCCGGTGAGCCTCTATATTGTCACCCGCCCAGCCGACAAGACCCGGCTGCAACCGTTGGTGCGCATCCTGCTCAACATGATTGTTCGGCTGCTGGCGGACCGCATCGAATTTGAGCATGGGCGGGCAAAACCCGTATACAAGCACCGTCTATTGATGATGCTGGATGAGTTCCCCAGCTTGGGCAAGCTCGGAATCCTGCAAGAGTCGCTGGCTTTCCTCGCCGGGTATGGGATCAAGTGCTACCTGATCTGCCAGGACATCAATCAACTTCGGTCAGGCACCACCGGCTATGGGCGTGATGAATCCATTACCTCGAACTGCCACATCCAGAGCGCTTTTCCGCCCAACCGCGTAGAAACCGCCGAGCATTTATCGAAACTTACGGGGCAGACCACCATTGCCAAAGAACAGGTCTCCAAGAACGGCAAGCAGACTTCCCGCACGATGCAAGAGGTTCAACGTTCGCTGCTGACCGTGGATGAATGCCTGCGCATGCCGGGGCCGGTCAAGAGAACGCAGGATGGACAGGATGTGATCGAGAAAGCCGGTGACATGATTATCTATGTCGCCGGATGCCCGGCCATTTACGGCAAGCAGCCGCTTTATTTTCAGGACAGGATTTTTCAGGCGCGAGCGGCAATTGCCGTGCCGATCCAAAGCGATCGACTGATATAAGCATATTTCTGTATATCTATATTTCTGTATTTACTAAAAAGATGGTTGTGTCACCGCATATCAGCCGTGCCTTTGCCATCGGCGGCATCGGTTTCATGGTGCTCGGATTGCTGTGTTATGCAGCCGGCTTGCGGGTCAATACCACCCGGAGCATTCCGGTGGGCCTATATTGGATGACCGACGAGGCGGTAGCCAGGGGCCAATATGTGCTTTTTTGCCCGCCGCAAACGCTCCTGTTCGAAGAGGCGAAACGGCGCGGATACATTGGAGCAGGATTCTGTCCGGGAAATTATGGCTACATGATGAAGCGTGTGTTGGCCGCAGCCGATGATCGGGTGGTCATAGCAGGGGAGGGCGTCAGCATCAATGGGAAACTTTTGCCTGCCAGTGAGCCGTTCAAAGCGGATAAAGCGGGCAGGGCAATGCCGCATATCTCATCGGGCACCTACACCCTGGCAAAGTCAGAATTGCTGCTAATGTCGGATGGGAGCCCTACCTCTTTCGATGGGCGCTACTTCGGGGCAGTGGATGCATCTCAGGTCAAGGGCGTAATCCAGCCGCTACTTATATGGTGAGGCGCACCCTGTAGCTTGCTTCAACACGGCAATCCCGCTCACCTGCGGTCAACGGGCCGGGCTCTATGTGCTCTGCACACCGGGCCTGTGGTCCCGGCCATGCGGTAACGATCCCTTTTGCGACTATCCCATCTAGCAGCCCCGCCCGTTCCGGGCCGCGCTGTTCGTCAGAACTAATTCCATCCTATGCGGAGCGCTTTGCGCTGCGCTGTAGAGCCAAGCCGCGTTTCATTGCAAGGGGCGCGTTGCGCCTTACCTTTTCGTTGTTCAGGCCCAGCCCTTGCAATCTCATTCCTTCGTCTTGGCCAGCTGCCCAAAATACTTGACAAACACAAATTATTTGATAAAATAACATAAGATAAAAAGTAATTACTTTATTAAATATGAGGGGGCCACCATGGGACGCAAAGCACTCCACACGCAGGAACAAGTTTTCGAAGCAGCCGATCATCTGGCGGCAAGCGGGCGGGAAGTCACGCCGACCACCTTGCGCGATGCGCTGGGCGGGGGCAGCCTAACTACCATTTACCGGCACCTCGAAGCTTGGGAAGCCACCTGTAAGGCGGTGCCAGCCCCGGTCAGCATTCCCATGCCGGATGCCGTAAGACTGGCCTTCGAGCAGGCTTGGCAAGCGGCTGCCACCGAGGCCGGCAAAGAAATCGCGGTCATCCGCGAAAAAGCGGATACCGAAATCAAGGCGACGCACCGGCGCCTGGAAGAAGCGGTGGCGGCTATCGGTCAACTCGAAAGTGAGCAGCTGGCCGACGCCGACCGGCTGGAGGGACTGGAAACCACGCTGCTCAAGGAACGGGAAATCGCGCGGCAGGCTGTGATCGATGCCGCCACCCGGGAAGCCGGGCTTGCGGCCACTGTGGTCGAGCTAAAACATCACAGCGGCGAGGTGGTCAATAAACTGACGATCAGCAAGCAGGCCATCGAGGCCGAGTTATCCGAAATACGCAAGGAAGTTCGTGCGTTGACTGAAAAGCTCGGCAAGGCCACCGGCGCCGCCGACGCGTTGCGCAGCCAGGTTGCCGAGCAGCAAGCAACTATCCGCGACTTATCCGGGCGGCGCTAGCCGGGCGGCAGGGGTAGCGCCTTAGGATATGGAATAAAAAAAGATCATGCCGGTTCTTATTTAAATGGCGGCTGGTGACACGACTGCTTGTGCTACCTCTATTTGGATAAAGATCTAGGCAAGGTATTAACCCAACCTTCATGCGGCGGCCCGCTCACACATTGTCAGCGGGCCGGACTCTATGTGCTGAGCACACCGGGCCTGTAGTCCCGGCCATCCGATAACGATCCCTTTTGCAAATACCTGTCTAGCAGCGTCACCTGCCCGGTCACGCTGACCATCGCGGCTAACCCCACGCGCAACGCTTCACGTTCCGCTTCATCCGCTCTCACTAGCCCACCCGCTTACTACCCCGCAGTCGCTTCATTCGGGTATCGCCAAGCACTAAGACCCTAGCCAAGCCGCGTTCCATTGCAAGGGTGCGCTGCGCCTTGCCCTCTCGTTGTTCAGTCCAGCCCTTGCAATCTCACTCTCCCGTCTTGTCATCCCGCCGTGCTTCAACGGCGAAACCCTCAGCGAAGCGATGTTTTACAGCAGTAAGCAGGTTGGCCAAGTCTGTTCGAGCAAATCAGTTCAAGACCTGGCTCGCCCCTAACAAAACGATGACCGGAAGGGAGAGGATCAATGGCGACGAACTACATTGGATTGAACAAACACCAGCAGGAGTTTGCCAAGCTGGTGCATGAAAACAGCCGCAGCCGTCATCCCTATACGGTTTTCAAGGATTTCTGCGAGCTGGCCGCGCTGTCGTTTAGCAACGCAGTTGACCGGGCGCAATTTGAAATACGGGAGGCACGGTATATGCAGATCGTCAAAGGCTATAAGCCGGAAGAAGTTGCGCGCTTCCCCAAGATGCTGGCCTGTCTCACGCTATCGCTGGAAGAGGGCATGAGTGATTGCCTCGGTCAGTTATTCATGGCGCTTGAGCTGGGAAACAGTGGGGCAGGGCAGTTTTTTACGCCTTATCACGTATCTGTTCTGATGGCGCAAATACTCTGCGGCGATGCAGGTCAGGTATGTAAGGAAAGGGGATTCGTGTGCGTGATGGAGCCGGCAGTCGGGGCAGGGGGGATGGTGATCGCCACCGCGGAAGCCTTCGCGGAGGAAGGCATCAATTACCAGCAGGCGATGCATGCTACTTGTATCGACATCGATGCAACCGCCGTACACATGGCTTACGTGCAGTTGTCGTTGCTGCACATTCCGGCAATTGTCGTGCATGGCAATACGCTATCGATGGAGCAATGGGGATACTGGTTGACCCCCGCGCATGTGCTGGGGTTTTGGGATGCGAGGCTCAAGCGGGACGTGAGCGCCCGACAGGATTGGGGCGAAAAAGCCGATCATGCCGTACCGCCTATGCCGGAAGCGGTTGTGCAGCAGGTGCGCGAGGTTGTGGCGGTACAAACCGGCACGGGGCAATTGACGTTGTTTTAAGGTATCCGGTGCAGGGCGTCTTGCCTGCCAATAGACGCCCTGCAAGGCAAGGGCAGGGCACCCGCGCCCCCGGCCACGGCCAAGCCGGCGCGCGCGGCCAGGACTGAACGGATTTTCCTGGTCAAGAAAATTGTCCCTGCTTGCCGCTGTCACACGCCCCGCCAGCCGCTCAGACTTCGTAGCGGTGCGCTTCGCCTGTCATGGCGTGTGATCCGCAACTGCTGCGCAATTGCGGCCGCAGCAATCATCAGGCCTTACCCCATTTAAAACTTTTTAGCGGCACGGGCCGATCCCGTTGCGCCATCCCCCCATCAATTCCCCCCAATCGCTTGCGAGGGGGACTTGTGGGGGATAAGCAAACCGCAACAGGAAAGGCCCGGTTGTTCCTTCGCCTGCCCACCCCACCCATTCCCAACCCATGCCCGTGAGGGCAGGGCTATTCCCCACTCCCGTCGCCCCAGGGCGAAGCGAAGAGGTTCGAGCGAGAGGATCTGGTTTTAAGACTCTCTTTTTCAACCTTACTTTGGAGGCTAGCCATGGAACAAATCAAGCAACCGTTATTTTCACTGGGGCAGGTGGTGGCAACACCCGGCGCACTGGATAAGACCCATCCAGTGTGGATGGCGAATTGTCTTGCGCGGCATATGCGAGGCGATTGGGGTTCGGTGGACGAGGAAGATATCGCCACCAACAATGAAGCGGTGCGCCTTGGGTTTCGTGTCTTATCGGCCTATCCGATTGACGAGACCCAGCCCTGTGAAGGCTTTGGCGACAATACGCTGTGGATCATCACGGAAGCCGATCGCAGCGTGACCACCTTTCTTTTACCCAACGAATACTAGAACCCATGCCGGTGCGGCGCACCGGCTCTTCTTTCTCTTTACTAAACCCTTTTCACAGGAAAAATCATCATGAAAAACACCCACGTTACGCAAGCCATTGAAACCGGCAACATTCAGCGCATTGCCATCAAGAATCTTGTTAAATCGCCTCTGAATGTCCGCAAGAAAGAGAGCGGCGGTATAGGCGAACTGTCCGCTTTGATTGCCGCGCAAGGGCTGATACATAATCTGATCGTCACCGAGCAAAAGAAGAAGAACAAAAAGACCGGAAAATATGAAGTCGTCGCCGGTGGGCGGCGGCTGGACGCGCTGAATCTGCTAGTGGCCGAGGAGCGGCTATCAAAAGAGAGTGAAGTGAATTGCCGCGTGGTGGGTGCGGAAGAGGCACTGGAACTCAGTCTTGCGGAAAACTCCGGACGCGAAGCCATGCACCCCGCCGATCTGGTCATGGCCTACCGCAATCTGACTGAAGCGGGACTGTCGCCGGACGAGATTGCCCCGCGCTTTGGCGTATCTCCCCTGACCGTCAAGCGTTACCTCAAGCTCACCCACGTTTCCCCGGCCATCTTCAAGCTGTATGCCGAGGATGAAATGAATTTTGAACAGATATCCGCGCTGGCGCTGACCGAAGACCACGAATTGCAGGAGCGCATCTGGAACAGTACGCCCGAATGGCAGCGCAGCGGATCAAACTTCCGGCGATTGATAACCGGAACCGAGATCGACATTCAGCGCAGCCCGCTTGCCAAGTTTGTCGGATTGGAGAAATATGAGGCTGCAGGAGGGTTGGTGCGCCGCGACTTGTTCGGGAAAGAGGGCGAAGGCTATATACAGGATACAGAGCTTTTGGAATCGCTTGCGCTGGAAAAACTCAATCAGGCGATTGAAGCCATCAAGGGCGAGGGCCATGCGTGGGCGCAATGCCACACTACGTTCGACCATTCGGACAGGGCAGAATTCGTGAGGGCGCGAACCAGCAGGCGTGAACCGACAGCCGAAGAACAAGCCGCAATGGATGCGCTGGATGCTGAAATGGAAGCCCTCACGGCCGAATTTGAGGGATACGATGAGGAAATGGACGAGGACGGCGAAACCTATGCCGCGATTGAAAAGAAGCATGACGTCGTACAGGAAAAGATAGCGGCATTGAATGAATCGCTGGAAGAGCCGGACGCCACCGACCTTGCCATTGCAGGTGTCATCGTTACCATTGACCATGCAGGGGAATTACGCATCGAGCGGGGCTTGATCCGGAAAGAGGACGTGAAGAAACTGCCCAAGGCGCAGGGAGGAGAATCAGGGTTGGCAGGAAGTGAGCAGAGCGAAACGGCGAAACCTGTGCACTCGGAAAAACTCACGCGCATGTTGACGGCTCACCGTAGCGCAGCGATTCAGGCGCAGATCATGGACCGGCCGGAAATTGCGCTGGCGGCACTCGTGCATCGGCTGGCACAATCGGTTTTCTCGAACGGCTACCTGTCGAATCGCATCGTTCAGGTCAACATCGAGCAAACCTATCTCAAGAAGGACGCAGAGAACATCGAAGAGAGCCGTGCAGCCAAGGTAATCGAGGAAAAGCGGGCGTATTGGACAGCGCGCATCGAGGCAACAGGGCAGGGCGGCAAGACGCTGTTCGGGTGGCTGTTGGAGCAAGACCTTGCGGATTTGCACGACCTGCTGGCGTTTTGCACGGCGGTTTCGATCAATACCGTATCGGGGCGGGAGCATGCGCCATCGGATGACGTGACGGCGATCATGGCCGCCTTGAATCTGGACATGGCCGACTGGTGGGAACCCACGCCCGAGAATTATCTTTCGCACGTATCCAAAGATCGGATTATTGAAGTAGTGGGAGAGGCGGTTTCCCCTCAAATGGCGCAGACCATGACAAAGATGAAAAAGGGTGAACTGATCGAGTCCTCGAATGCGAAACTGTCGGGCTTGCGCTGGTTGCCGGATAATCTCAAAGTGGAGGCGCTGCAGGAATAATCTTAAAACCTTGCCACCACAGACCCTTATCTGGGGCTGTGGTGGCACGAGGGTGTTTTCGTATATGCGAAAACTCCGGATTCGCAGGATTGGTCTGCACTCCGGAAAGTCGTCTTAATTTTTATATGCCAATGAAACTCGAAAAAGCGGCCCCATAGGAAACCTCGATTATAATCATTGATATGTGCGAACGTTTTGAACATCTGGAACACACTGCGAAACACGTGCTCATGAGCGGATGTTATGTTACTCGACCTGTGATCCGCGGTTAATCAGCTGCATGCCATTGCCCACGCGCTCAAATCGGCAAGGGAATTCCCAGTCGATATTGAGCCTGGTTATTGCGGCCGGTGCGAACAGTTATCAAGATGTGCTATGAGCGCCGTGAAGCACGCCAGTTCCGTACCTGCTTCGATTTCATGAGCTTGTATCCAAAGAAAGTCAGCAACAGCAGCGCTATCAGCGGCCCTATCGCCGCACGAAAAATATTTGTATAGTTGATCATCTTTACACGCAATGGATACTGGTAATGTACGGGAGGCACTGCCTCCCCAGTAATGAATACCGTATAGACACCCTTATCCAGGCTGGTTTCCCCCCTGATTACCCCATCAGGGTGGTAGCTCGGACGCAGGTATGTCACCGTCTCATCCTCTACTTCGCTGGTTCCTCTCACTATCCGTACCCCAATAGGAATCTCCCGCAGTGCCTGGTCCACCAGATCCACCACCAGGAAGGTATCACCTTCCTTGGGGATTTCCGTGCAGTATTGGTCGTCCGGCTCGTGTTGCGGCTGGTAGGCACTCAAATGCACCATGCTGTTATCGCCGAGCCGGCGCATGCAGGTATCCTCTTCCATGCCTACCTTTCCATGCGCTCCAGCCGCGCCACAGTAAAGAGCCATCGCGAGGGTAAGCGCCGATATGCTTGCCTGTACCACTTGCTTGATCATAATCAATTTACTCCTTTTTTATACTGTTCAACCGTGAATAGGTTCCACCACTCTGCATATCGTCCCTGTGAAGCCAGGACGATATGCGTGGGAGGCGGCACTCTCTATGGGTATACCGAAGCGGTTGTGAGCAGCCAACAGGTTCTTTACATTCGTTATTTATCCCTTCTGGAAGCCTTCTTCGCCGTAGGCAGTGATGTCATTCTTTAAAAGTGTTATGGTCACACGACCTTAAAGCTGGAAAGGATACTTATTCCAATCTATCGCTATGACGGCTTGCTGCTCAATTATCGCTGGTCGGCAATCGCCCCGCTCCCCTGTCATGCGGGAGTGGGGCGATTGTCATACGGTTCAGGGTTTCAGCCGGTTCTCATGTCCTCAAAGTGCCGCTTACGGGACGATCCGGTTGTTGAGGATGACTTTGCTCTGTCCGTTCCAGATGACGTCGGTCAGGTTGGAGTAGCGGGTGATGATCTGTGCCGCGATGCCGCCGGCAAACAGGCCCGACCAGCCCAGTATCACAAAGCCCCAGTGCAGCGGTGCGCTAAACAGTTCTTCCATGAACCAGAAGGCATGGCCCCATTCGTTCAAACCTACGTTCGGCAGGATCATGAGCGGGCCGGCAATGGCCATCACCAGCGGGAACGAGGTGCCACGAGCGTACAGCGGCAAGCGGGTCATGGCATACAGGTAGCTGGCCACGCCACAGACGATGTACATCGGGAAGGAACCATAAAATACCACCACATGGCTCGGGGTGAAGCTGGTGTCGCGGATGATGACCTGGTGCCAGGAGGCGTCTTGCTCGGTGAAGAAGCTACCGCCCCAGTACACGCCAAACAGGTACACGCCCAGCCACATCATCCAGTAGAAGTAACGCTTGATCTCGAGCTTGGGGTCCAGGTTGTCCAGGTTGGTGTCACGTGTCTTCCAGATCCAGCCCCAGGTGACCAGCGCAAAGATCGGCATGACGATCATGTGCACCCGCCACAGTCCCATCCATACCTTCTCGAATTCCGGCTCCATCGAGTCCATGCCGTGCGAGTAGGCAAACGTCCGCTGAAACCAGATCCAGAATATCGCTACTCCCAGCATGGTGATCAGCCCAAATTTGTACCACCTTGAGTCGTACCACAGCGACATGTCGTAGTCGCGTCCGCTCGACCCCGCATGGCTGCCTGATGTTTCAAGTGTAGTTGCCATTTTAATTACTCCTTGTTACCAATAGTTAAGAATCCAACCAACTTTTAGCAGCGAAATAAATCCGCAAGCGCATTTTAGATTACGATATTTATAGATAGTTCCCACAATTATATTGTGGTTTCTCTGCAATCTTTTTCCCCTGAAATAGTGAATAGTTGTCATCTAACTCTTGACAGATTAGATGATGAGACTTATCTTACACTTCGATAGTAACACCTGATCATCTAGTCATGGTCAAAAGGTTCCGCGGGAGTCTTCGATGATGACCTGATGCTGTACGCAAACTTCTAAACCTCTTCGAGGGCTAGAATGATCAGGCCTGATGCGGCTTAAAAT